>NZ_CP065055.1:0-4723 GCF_015689395.1 Streptococcus equi subsp. zooepidemicus | reverse complement strand
TCCATATCCTCAGAACTAAGGACTGCTCGAAGTTTATTTCTAACCGATTCAGCAGTTACAGGATTATTTGCAATATAAACACCATGATAATGGCGTTTTTTATAACCACCATTTTTACGGTCCTTATCTTTATCATGAAGTGGACTAATCGCAATAGGCACTCCAATTTTTTCTAATCGTTCTTCCCAATCACTAGGGAATCCCTCCCCATCAGGATAGAGAAGAAATGTGAAGTTTCTAGATTTTTCCTTTGCCATATGTTATAATCTAACCAATATGAGAACGCAAGAAGCGTCTCAATTTTTCCCGAGAGAACCGCTAGCCCTGTCAATTGCTCAGCGGTTTTTTTGGTACCTTTCTGTTTTATTTTTCTAACTGTCTTTTATTTTCAGCAACAATCAATGTTGTTATTAAAGCAGATTTATTTAAACCTGCTTCCCTTGCCTGTTTCTCTAGCATTTCGGCAACTTCCTCAGAAAGCGAAATTCCCATTCGTTTTTTAACCATAATGACCTCTTTGTTTTTTGTATATCGTAACACGTTTTATAAAAAAAATCAATATTTTTTGTTTTTCTTCAATTCCCCAGAGACGACTTCCCACCCCCCAGAGACGATAAATCGTCTCTGGGGGATTAAGCCTAAAACCTTGGGAGAGTAAGGCGCAAGCCTATTTTCCCCTCGATTTGGCACTCGGCACCTAAGGGGGGTCGTAGTAGCCCCCCCAGATTTTAGATTTTTCTGCCGAAAAATCCCCCTCAAGTTTTTTCTCACGTGCCCATTTTTTGACACGTGCTTTCCCACGTGATACAATGAGTTTACGAAAATGTAGTGCACAAGCACACCGAAGCCCCTAAGGAATGCCAGTTCCCTAGGGGCTTTTTTGTCGGTGTTGGGCTAGCTTCAGCGTTTGTCCTTGCTATCTAACCACTTGCAAATGTAATGTGCCGTTACTTCTGCCACAATAGCAAGTAAGACGTCGAAAATGTAATGCACTCGCTCCACCTCCTTTCGCATAGACTTGCGGAAGGTTTTGCTTCAGCATTGGTTATTATATCATGTCCGCTTACTTTATTCCATGGTCTCCTTGACAGCAAGTAACCTGTGGCGGTAGTTCTTGGTCTGCCGGTTGGTCGAACAAAGTTCTGACCGAACCGCCCGCCCTAAGTCTACCTTGCCCCAGCTTGCTATCAAGGAGCTTTCACGGCATAAATCGCTCAAATACTCCGACCTTTAGAATGTTCGGGTTCATATCGTCTCCTAGAAGCCATTCTAGACTCTCTAAGCTCATCTAAACGCTTATTAAGACTACTAACCTCTTTCTCTGTGATAACCTCTTGAATGTCTTCTAAGAGGTTTTTAGAAACCTTTAACTCTTTGTTCTCTTGTCTCAAATTTTGATTCTCTGTCTCTAGTCTTTGAGTTTTCCATTCTTCCTGCAATAATTCTCTTTCCGCACTCTCTTTAGCTTGCTTCATGCCTTCTAACGCTTTCCTCAACACTTCGTTTTGATTGATTGCCTGTTCCAGTTTCTCAACAACTTCAGACATAAAAGTCTTGAGTCGACCAACAAAATCTGCCGTAAAGTTAAAACTACCACCAAACAATTTAGGGGTCGCTTTCTCTAACTCTTCATGCAAATCTTCTGCAATTCTACGTCTATCCAAATCTTGAAACGAAATCTTCCGCAAATTCCTGTTTTGTTCGACCAAAAGCTGTGTCGTTTCCCTATGTTCCTTTTCCAAACGAACCACTTTATCGCTCAGACGCTCAGAATCGCTCTCTAAGCCCCTTAATTCTTTTTCTCGGTCTTTTACCTTGGAATTTAACTCAGATAGTTCTGAGAGCCTCTCAGAGGTCTCAGAATCGATTCTAGTATATTCCTCAATCTTTTTATCCACCAACTCCTCTAAATGGCTTAAATCGCCCTTTAAATCGTTTCTATGGCTATCTAGCCATGTGAAACGCTCTTCCAACGTTGCTTCACGTAGTTTCATTTCCTCTCCAGCAAACAACGAGGCTAAACTTTCATAACCTGCTATCTCTTCTGCAGTTGCTGGTCTATCCTCTTCTTTGTGCCAATAACGAGGAGCACCCAGCCCTAATAATTCTTTATTCAGAGCTTCTTTCCCAATTTTAGCCTTATAATCAGCTACACTAAGGTGTTTCTTATCACTTCCTAATTGCCCACGTGACAACTCAAAACCCTGCTCATTCATATATTTTGGCAGTTCTTCTTGAATAGCCTTTAATTCTTCACGGGTAAAGACAGCCTTAGACGACAATTTTCCATCCACCATAGGTACTACTCCCAGATGCATGTGAGGGGTACTCTCGTCCAAATGTACGCTAGCATAAGCAATATTTTCTAAGCCATAACGTTCAGCAAAGTAATTTTTGGCAGTCTCAAAAAATGCCCTGGTCTGCTCCTGGTCTAACCTCTCAAAAAAGTCTTTATCAGACGTGATAATCCACTCATCACATAAAACCGCATCTTTCCGAATAGCTCGCTTAGAGCTCTTCTTTTCATTCACGTAATCCTTAATCTGCTTTTCATACGACACAGAGCGGTCGCGATCCGTCAACTCATAGTTGAGGTGCGACCTGCTCGTGTCTATATCTTTGTTCGAGTGATTCTCAAAAACACGTTCATTGTGCCTATAAGCTCCGCCAAGATTTCCGACTTTCATTTTTTGCATTCTTGCTACGAGATAACTCATCCTTCAGTTCCTTCCCAGGTGGTCATTCGAATAGCGAATGACAGGCAAGCCGCCCAGGCTATTGCTTGCCTAAATACCTAACATCTTAGCTAGTAGTTTAGCACATTTTCGGCACAACTTCCATGTAAAGTATAACGTACTATACTTTACTTCGTAAATGTGCGTTCTCCGAAGGGTCTTGCAGACGGCTTGCTCGCCACAAAGGAAAGGTGGCGAGATAACAAAAAAGCCCTCGAACCGCAAGGACATTTTTGTCATGTTAGGCGACTTAGAAAAGTCGCCAAAATCATTTTGGAAAAATGACTATCAAATTTTAAGTAACTACATCATTCTAAAAATCTCTTTATTAAAAAATATATTACAAGCAATAAAATAAAAAATATCAAAATCAATTTACCAAAAAACATTATAGGAACTGATATATCTTTAGGTAAAGTACAAGCTAAAGTAAAAACAATCACTAACACTATCACATACTTGCTATATTCTATCAATAAGTTTAATTTATTTTTTGGTCCATCTTTATTAATATTCATAGTTTGCTTATTATCTTCAACCATCAAATCATCTAAAGAAACTCCAAAAAGTTCAGCAATTCGAGATAAAGTATAAACATCTGGAAGGGATTTCCCGTTTTCCCAACTTGAAACCGCCTGTCTAGTTACCATAAGTTCATTTGCTAAATCAGATTGCGATAACTGTTTTTGTTTTCTTAAAACTCTCAAATTCTCTTGTAAAGACAAAATTTTACCCGTAGAAACTAATAATTGCTAAAAAGCAAATAGCCCTTTCTTTCAAAAACTAATAAACCATATTACAGTTAATGTATAAAATTATAAAGGAGGAAACAAAATGGTTTCTAAAAAACTTACTAAATCAATAGCAACTTTAATGCTATCTGTCACTTTATTTGGTTCTCTTGCCCCCAGTATCTCAGCTATGGCAAATACTCCATCAGAACAACAAATCGAATATCAATTAACTATTCTAGACAACCATCAAGAAGATTTAAATAACTTAGTAAGCCAAATGGAACAATATTCCTACTATGATGGAGAAACCGTTCATCTTGATCACAAAATCGTAGACGACGGTATTTTAACAGAAAAACAATATCAAGAAACAAAAAAAGTAGACAAACTTTGGAAAAAATTTATAGATTATCAAAGAACACTACCATCTGAAAATACCGGAAAAAGACAAAAAAGAGCACTTCCTGCTTTATTAATTTTAGCATTGAAAGCAGTGGGAGCAATTGTTGGAACAGTTGTGGTAGAACGCATAACAAATGATTTTATGACTTGGGGATTAAAAGAGGGCTGTAAAGCGTATAAAAAATATGCCCCAATCAAATCTTTCTGCAAAGCTAATGGATATATTTAAAAATGAAATATATAGTTTATGGAATAATACTCATAGTAATTCTGACTATAAGTATCTTAACTTTTTTTCCAAAAATTGCACATTCTCAGGCCATATTTTGGTTATCAATAATTTTAGCATTTATTATCGCCGTTTTATTAATAATAAGTTTTATCTTAGAAGTTAAAAAATACATACAGAAATAAAAAAAGAAATAGCTTTTTAAACTCAAAAGCTATTTCTTTTTTTCAAAGTCATTCTGATTTACTTCTCGTTTACCACGTTGGTAAGCTCCATCAAAATACAAACGTAAAATACTAGACTTACTTTCTATTGTGGTTAAAAATAAATTCATATCAATACCATAACTAGACCCATTTTCCTCAATAAAATCATGTAAATCTAGGACATTAGGAATTGAATAAGCCCTTATGATTTGAAGAAGAATTTTTAAGACTTGATTTTTCGTTTCAACATCAATCACAACATAGCGCTCAATATCAAAATTACTAATATGCTTAATATCTGATTTATCATAGCGATATTTATTTTTCTTAATAGCATCTTTACTTTCATGCGTGAGATATAGATAAACACTCTCAATAGATTCATAAACAATCTGAACCCTTGCCACCGCCTTACAT